>NZ_JBZUUL010000003.1:0-46960 GCF_058819085.1 Faecalicatena sp. | reverse complement strand
TCCGGGTTCTTTTTCGTCTTTTTCGACTTATAAGATACCTTGTAGGTTTTCCCGGTTATGGTATGCCCTAAATACTCTTTCCTTGTCAGAATGTCGTACAGTGTCTTATCCGGCCAGTTGTACCATGCGTTGAGCTGTGGGCGGGGGTGGCGTTTGCTCCCTGTCCTGCGGTAGCGCAGTTCCCCGACGGTCAATATCTCATTGTCCCGCAGCCAGTTCTGGATTTCACACATACGGTCGCCCCGTACATACATTGCAAAAATCTGTTTTACGACGTGTGCCGTTTCCGGGTCGGGTATCAGATGATTGCGGTTATTAGGGTCGATAAGGTAGCCGTAAGGGGCTTCGCCGTTGACACGCTCGCCTCTCTGCGCCTTTGCCTGTTTGACAGCCCGGATTTTCTTTGAAGTGTCGCGGGCGTAAAACTCGTTAAACCAGTTCCGCAGCGGGGTAAATTCGTTATCTTCCCTTGCGGTATCTACACCGTCGTTAATAGCGATATAACGTACCTCATATTCAGGGAATACAATTTCTATCAGTTCCCCGGTTTTTAGATAGTTACGTCCCAAACGGGAAAGGTCTTTGGTAATAACGGTCGCCACATTTCCGGCTTCGACTTCCCGAAGCATGGCTTGAAGTCCCTCGCGCTCAAAACTAACGCCCGAAAATCCGTCGTCAACGAAAAAACGGGTATTGAAAAAATGGTGCTCGTCGGCGTATTTCTGTAAAATCAGCTTTTGGTTCTGTATGCTTTCGCTTTCTCCTGCCTGCATATCTTCTTGACTTAATCTGCAATATAAAGCGGTAATCTTGTCTGCCTGTAACATTTTGTCCTCCTTTCCGACAGCAGACAAGCATGGTATTTGTACTAAGTACATTATACCATAGACCGCTGCTTTTGTCTGTGAATAAATAAAAGAAAACGCCCTATTTCCGGGCGTTTCCGGCATTGTTTTCAAGGTCTTTTCGGATAAGTTTCTTTATCTTTTTATCAAGTGTGTCCGTAGCCCGTTCACTGGACGAAGAACATACAAAGTAAGTTGTCTTTCCTATTTTATGCTCCGTCGTAACAACGGCAGCATGATTTCCATTCATATAGATTAGCCCCCTTTCAATCATGGCTAATACAACTTATGAATAACGGTTTGTCCGATATTCAAGTAACTTCATAAGTGGACTTTAATCGGACGGCTATTAGCGTAACCTCATGGGACTTGCACCCCTCCGGCGGTCTGCCGAAGCCCTACCCATTGCCTGCGACGCTTTTAACGCTCGGACTATGGCTATAAGGAAGTATCATTATGTATTCTGTGCGTTATCGCCCGCAGTCTGCTATATCTGCTTTGCGGCGTGGTGGTTCTCGCTCGCTTTTCCAGTAGGGAAAAGGTCATGGCGCACCCGCCGTATGGCTCGGCACAAAAGGAACGTATCCGATTTGCCCTATACTGCGCGCCGTTTTCTTGCGTCGCTTTCTTTTTCAAGGTTCAAAATGGCTATGCTGCCGCATTAGCAGCGGAACGGAAAAGGGGGGAGTAAAGACGTTCCACCGCCAATTGCGGTTATTCCTCTGTTCTGAAATTGAGGACAGCCATCATCAGTTTGGCTTGCAGCCGTTCCCGAATGTCGTGGTCTATGCCAAAGTAGACATTCTCGCGCTCGTCATACAGTTTCCGCATGGATAAACGGGCTATGTAGCCGCTGAAATGCTGCAAGACCATTTTCATAGCGTCCGGGTCGCCCTTTGTCGCTGCCACAATGACAGGATAAGGAACAAGGGCATTTTCCGGGTAGCCGGGTTGATTACCATTCGTCCCATTCATCAGCATTTTCCTCCAAGTATTTTCTCAACAGCTCAAAAGAGCTTGTCCGCCTGTACTGTATTGTACTTCTCGACGTATTGAATAACCTTGCAATCTCGCTGTCATTCATTCCCTCAAAGTAGTACAGCAGTACGGCTTTGCGCTTTTCTTCCGGTAAAGTACGGATTGCTTCAAGAAGCAGCTTCGGTGTGATTTTCTTCCCTGCTTTTTCAAAGACTTCCTCGGCGGTTTCCTGTTTGAAATATTCATCAAACGTATGAAGCTGCCGCGCTTCTTCTAATGTCAAGTCAGAAAAGGTTACTACCTTTGCCTTATGTTTACGAAGCTCTTTGTGAGCGTCGCAGGCTTCATTGTGCAGCACCGTATTACAATACTTCTGAAAAGAGCATTGTTTATAAAATTCCCTACGTTCAGGTTCCACATTCTCACCTCCTTTCTCGTTGAAAGTTGGTGGTGCTTCCCCCTTTTCGCGGGGCAATACTGCGTTTTGAAAAAACGCCGAACATTTTCGGAAATTTTTTCAAAAAATTTTTTGAGCATACAAAATGCGCCCGTCTGAAAAGCTCGGACAGGCGCAAAAGTATTATAAAAGGTATTTAGATGATTTGATAGTTCATACTGATAGATAGAAAGATACCCGGTGGCGGTCGGGCTTTTTTTGATAAGTCAAAGAATGTAAGAATTTGTCGATATGGTTTATAATTCATGGCGGCTACCTCCTAAAGCCGCCATGTCTGCATGGTTAAGGGTCGTCGTAAGTTTCTGATAGGCAAAAAGAAACGGCGGCTCTGAAAATCAAAGCCGCCGAAATAGAATAGGCGCGTGAAAATTTGTCTGCGTTGCGACGGCTTTTTTTTTACTGTCGTAAAGCAGAATTAGGAAGTGTATTTTAAAGACACTATTGTTTCCGTAATGAGTAATCCGAATTACCAAAACTTTTCACTCCACAACGAATAAAACCTACCATATCAATCTAATTGAATCAGAGTTCTATTCTTGCTTTTGATGGTTTATCTTCATAATAGATAACTTTAATCGTTGTTCCCTTGTCAGGAACTTTATGTCCTGCACCAATCCATTTTTTGCAAGTGTAATCTTTGCCGCCTATCGTATATTCAACCTTGATAGTATGCGGAAAGGCTACGCCATCCATAGCGTGGGCGCGGACAGGTTTACGATTCACTTTTAACCACCATTGTTTTGTAACGGAAATTACAGTTCCCATTGTTTCTTTTTCCATAATCCATACCTCCAATGATAATTTAAGATGAACAATTTTCTATTTAGATAATTCCATATTAAAGCAAACTACCCTTTAATCCCTTTTTGAAAACTAATACGGCTCTTTCAGTTCCCCAAAATGACATTGTGACAAGACGATAGCTTTCCTTTTCCATTTCCTCTATTTTGGCATTGATTTTCACTGTGGCATTTTCAACAGTAATTTCTTCTACTAATTCTGTCCGATACATCATATCTTTACCTCCAAATTATTAAATGGATAATACATATTTTCTGTTCATTCTTTTTTGTGTTTATAGTTTAATAATAGCATCCGCAAGAGAAGCCATATCAGAGTCATGCGTAATAATAATACAAGTCTTATCTGCAAAAATTGTATGTATTGATTGTTTTACCAAATTACTTGTTTCTATATCCAAGTTTGACGTAGCTTCATCAAAAATCATTACGTCCGGGTTTTTTATAATCATTCTTGCAAGTGCAATTTTCTGTTTTTGTCCTCCCGACAGGTTTTTACCATTTTCACTTATCACTGCTTGAAGTCCGCCTGTAAATTCAGAAATATCCAATCCTGCTTTACTTAATGCTACTGTAATTTCATGTTCATCTAACTGTGGTGCAATAAATCTAATGTTGTCTAATAAAGTACCCGAAAAAAGAACAATATTTTGTGCTACAATCCCAACTCGATTTCTCAAATCTGATAAAGAAACATTTTTGATTTCAATATCGTTAATGCGAATAGAACCGGAATAATCTTTATAAAATCCTAAAAGCAATTTTGCAATCGTTGTTTTCCCACTTCCATTTTTCCCTAATAGTGCAACTTTTTCATTTCTACTAATTGCCATATTGAAATTATCAATAACTGTTTTTTCATTATAGCCAAACGAAACATCTGAAAATATAATATTTTCTATCTTTCCAACCTGCCTATTTCCACATATTTCATCTTCGGTTTTTAATTTTAGCAATTCGTTAATTCTTGTTAAAGCTGCAATACCGGGTTGTACCATAATACTAATACTTGCTAAAAGTTGCATAGGTGCAAAAATCAATAAAGCATATTGAGATACTGCCCAATAGTTTCCTAAAGACATTTTCCCTTTAATAATAAAGATACCGGAAAAAACAATAAGCAGAACGGAAGCAATATTTGTAATTCCTACTATACCCTCGGAAGCAAAATTCATCATCTTACCGCGCTTAACGGATTTATCTGCAACTTGTTTAAGTTGACGGGATATTTCAGATGAGCGTTGATTTTCCATTTTTAATTCTTTAACTGCTGAAATACCGCCTATATTTTCTTGTACTTTTCCCGATGTTTGGGCTGTTGTTTCAAGTAAAGCCTTTGACGCTTTTTTTATCTTAATGCTTGAATAATTAGTGAAATAATATATAACAGGCAAAAACAGCAGTAAAATCAAAGATAATTCCCACCGAATTGAACATACAAGAACCAATGCGCCAACAAACGAAACTATACTTGTTACAAATTTCAAAAATACAGGGGAGAAAAATACATTTAATGACTCAGTTTCTTTTATTCGTTCAAAAATATATCCCGTTTGTTGCTTATCAAAAAATTCCATAGGCAACTTCAATATTTTAGTAAATAAGTCGTTTTTCAAATCGGCAATAAAATAACTGCTTGTCTTTGTTAAATTTTGACTTATAAAATAATTGACCGCAAAACTGCAAATATATATAAATACTAAGAATATACTGCAATATACGATTGTTTCTATTGAAGTTTTAATGACTCCCTCATCTAAAATATAACTAACAAGATATGGGGGTAAAAGTGTCAATACTGATGAAATAATCATCAAAAAAAATAGTGAAAGTATTTTTGCTTTTTTGAAATAAGAAAATAGAAAAGAATATTTTTTCATTTGGTAACCTCCTCGTTCAGCATGGTTATTAACTGTGCAAAAATCAACGTATTTCTTATCAAATCAAATGGCTTAGCTGAAAATCCAGTTTTATATACTTGAAGAAGAACACTATCATCAATCGACTTTTCCCTAAGTAACTTAACAAATTTTTCAACTGCCTGTTCTGCATTTTCCTTTTCCTTTAACAGACAATATAAATGCGAAACATTCATATAGAGCATAAAATAAACACTATGGTCTAATTCCAATAGTTCAGCAAGAGCAATCTGATTTTTAGTAACAGATAAAGCTCCTTGCAAATCATTTTCTTTTTGCAAATATGAAATTTTATTTCGTAACTCATGTAATAGCTGTACCCCTAAAGAAATTATTGCGGTTTCAATCTTATTTATAGCATTTTCATCAGTTCGCAATAATAAGCTGTTTGTCATATCGACAGCCGCAAAATTTTTTACTTCACTATCAGAAAAAGAAAATGGAAAATGTTTATACTGTCCTATCAGCATAAACAAATGCCCTAAAACAAAATGTTTTTGTGCCTGCACATTTTTAGACGCGCAATTTTGACAAAGAGCTATCATCTGATATACTACTTTTTCTCGTATCTCCACTTCTTGAGCCAATGCAATATATGGAATAACAGCAATTATTAAATCCAGTTTCAACCTATCGTTCGTGGGAAACAGATAGCATAATGCTTTTATTTTTTCCATTCCAGTAAGATACTGTTTTTGTGCGAATAATTCCGTACATTCCTCTTTGAAATCTTTGTATTCTTTTTCTGTTAATTCATTTGAAAATCCAAACAAGCAATCTATTGAAACATTGAAGTAGCGTGCAAGAATAGGGAAAAAACTTATATCGGGATACATTTGTTCATTTTCCCACTTTGAAATTGCAGCACATGACACTCCTAATATTTCACTTAATTGTTCTTGTGTAATACCTTTTGCTTTTCTCAAACCTTGCAATATTTTTCCTACCGCTAATTTTTGCATAAGTAATCCCTCCATATATATTGTACCCTAATTGTTTTACTTGTCCCATGTACAAGTGGTTAACTTGTGATATATATTTTTATAACCTATTGTTAATATAATGTGTTTTAACAAAGCAATCAACACTTGAAGAACAAATAGTGGAAATATTTAAGCTAATAGTTAGAACTATGTAGACATATCCAAGCAGAAAGGGGAACAGTAAAATGTAACTAGGTGAATAAATATGGCAAAAAGACCAGTAGAAAAATATGACTTCAAAGCATTTGGAGAAGCGATAAAAGCTGCGCGGACGGGGCGCAAGGAAAGCCGCAAACAGGTAAGTGATGAAATGTATATTTCCCCTCGTTACCTTGCGAATATTGAAAATAAAGGACAGCACCCCAGTCTGCAAATCTTTTTTGAGCTTATGCTCCGTTACAATATATCCGTAGACCAGTTTCTTTTAGATACGCCCGCCGTAAAAGATACAAAGCGGCGGCAGCTCGACGCTCTCCTTGATGATATGAGTGATAACGGCATACGGATTGTAACGGCAACTGCAAAAGAAATTTCAGAAGTCGAAAAAGAGGACAAATAAATGTGTCCGGCAAAACTGAATAGGATTTAGGAAGCGTTGTAATCTTTGCAGATTGCAGCGTTTTTCTTTTGCATTGATTTGGCAAAACGACTTTTTCTCCGTAGAGGGAAATAAGGGCATAAAAGATAAAAAACTTTCGTAGCAAGCATAGGAAAAGAGTACCATTTTCCGTATTTTCGCCCTCCCGTCCTGCGGTTCGTCGGTTGAAAATTGCTTGTTGGGAAGTGTCCCAAACCCTCGGAATGGAAAGGAGCGATTGCATGAACGGACGAAAAAGAAAAGTACAAATCAAATTCTATGTAACAGAGGAAGAACGGGCATTGATTGAACAGAAAATGAAGCTCGTCCCCACCCGGAACATGGCGGCGTATCTTCGCAAGATTGCCATTGACGGGTATATCATTCAGACAGACCATAGCGACATAAAAGCCATGACAGCGGAGATACAGAAAATCGGGGTCAACATCAATCAGATTGCAAAGCGTGTCAATACGACAGGCAGCGTCTACCAAGAGGACATAGAGGAAATAAAGGGGGTGCTTGCGGAAATATGGCGGTTACAAAGATTAAACCTATTAAAAGCACGTTAAGCAAAGCCCTTGACTATATCCAAAACCCGGATAAAACAGACGGAAAAATGCATGTGTCCTCTTTTGGGTGCAGCTATGAAACAGCAGACATTGAGTTCGGATTTACACTTGCACAAGCCATAGATAAGGGGAACAATCTCGCCCACCATTTGATACAGTCCTTTGAGCCGGGAGAAGTGGACTATGAGAAAGCCCACGAAATCGGAAAGCAGCTTGCCGACGCGGTAACAAAAGGACAGCATGAATACGTCCTAACTACCCACATAGACAAAGGGCATATCCATAACCATATCATTTTTTGTGCGGTCAATTTTGTTGACTACCATAAGTACAATTCCAATAAGCGTAGCTACTACGGCATACGGAATATGAGTGACAGGCTGTGCCGGGAAAACGGGCTGTCTGTTGTCGTTCCGGGCAAAGGCAGCAAGGGAAAAAGCTATGCAGAATATCAAGCGGAAAAGGTCGGTACAAGTTGGAAAGGCAAGCTGAAAATTACCGTCGATACGCTTATCCCCCAAGTAGCAAGTTTTGAAGAATTGTTGCAGCGGTTACAGGCAGCGGGTTATGAGGTAAAGCCGGGAAAATATATCTCCTGCCGCGCTCCCGGACAGGAACGATTTACCCGCTTAAAAACTCTCGGTGCAGATTATACAGAGGAAGCAATCAAAGAACGGATTGCGGGCAAGCGCACAAAGGCGGCGAAAGCTCCCAAAGAGCAGCGCGGCGTATCGCTGCTTATCAACATTGAAAACAATATCAAGGCAGCGCAGAGCCGGGGCTATGAACAGTGGGCAAAAATCCATAATCTGAAACTGGCAGCAAAGACTATGAATTTCTTGACGGAACATAAGATTGAGCAGTACGCGGATTTAGTCAGCCGGATTGAGGAAATAAATGCGGAAAATGTAAAGACAGCAGACGCATTAAAGAGCGTGGAAAAGCGTCTTGCAGACATGGCAGTGCTGATGAAGCACGTTACCACTTACCAAAAGACAAAACCCGTCTATGAAGCATACCGCAGGGCAAAGGATAAGGACGCATACCGGGCAAAGCAGGAAAGCAGTCTGATACTCCATGAAGCGGCGGCAAAGGCACTGAAAGCGTCGGGCATTACCAAGCTCCCCAATCTCGCCGCCATGCAGGAAGAATACGGGAAGCTCCAAGCGCAGAAAGAAGCCCTTTACGCCGATTATGGCAAGCTGAAAAAACAGGTCAAGGAATACGACGTTATTAAGCAGAACATAGACAGTATTTTAAGACTGGAAAAAGAGCCGGAACGGGGCAGGGAAACCGAACGCTTACAGTAGAAATATTCATAAAAGCGTGGTAGGATAAAGGTATTCCAATACAGACAGGAGTGTGAAAACATGGCAGACCAAACGATACCCGATTATGAAACCATACGCGCCGCCGTTGCCGGGGAAACATGGGCTGTGGAAAAGGTGCTTATGTGCTACAAGGGCGAAATTGACAGGCAGGCAACTGTAAAGAAACGCCAGCCGGACGGAACATTCAAAATGGAAATTGATGAAGATATGCGCCAGTATATCACAATGAAGCTGATAGAAGCCCTCCCCCAATTTCCCCTTGAAGAAATGGAAAGAGAGGAAAAAAGAAATCGGAACAAAAAATCATAAAAAGGTAAACGGGAAGCTTCTGCGGACAGATAAGCAGTTCCGACATTTGAAGCAACGGCAGAAAGAAACTGTCAGTACATGGCTTTATGAGGAATACCGCCGTCTTTGGATAGAAAAGGGATATGAGCCGCATAAGCGCAACAACTGGAAAATCGTTGCCGCTGTTATGGAACGGATAGAAGCTGCGGGGATATGGCTGCCGGAACAGGAAGTAACAAAATATTTTTACCGCAGGAAAACCCATTACCGGAACCGGATAGAAAAAGAATTACAGCCGAAGCCGGAAATGCAGGATAAAGACAGTCAGACACAAAATGAACAGGGCGCAGGAAGCCAGTAATGACCTCCCGCACCCTGTTTTTTCATAGGTACTGATTTTAGAATGTTACGCAGTAGAACCCCGATTTTAAAGGAAAAGGTATTCTGTATCGCCTATGTAAGTTTCGTGTCTGTTATGCCCTGTAAATCAAGGCTTTATTTGCCTTTACTGCGTAACATGAGGGCATAAAAAAAGCAGCGTTCCTGTTCTCCTGTGTAGGAGTGAGAAACGCCGCCTTATGCGGTACATTATTCAGTTTTTAGTACAATACCTGCTTGTCTGTTGCTCGAAAAACATTGATTTTCTTGTGTTTTCAAAAGTATCGTTATCTAACCCTATCTTTGCACATTCCACAATCCCTTTAAAGACGACCTCACCATTATACTGCTCGGTTTCGGTCACATTGCTGATGGAACGATCGAACAAGGCGTAGGGGAGTGCAGGAGAAAGGGTGGCAATATGGCAGGCATTGCGTTCTTTGAACAGTCTGATAATCGTATCGTCTGGTTTGGCACCATGTTCGATTGTATCGACCCCGTTTTCCAAAGCGACCCTGACGCCTTCTGGACTCTCCACATGGGCAGCGACCTTCATCCCCAGCCGATGGGCTTCTTCACAGGCGGCTTTCACAGATTCCGGCGGCATCTTCAATTCACCGGGTTCTCCCTTTCCCTTTGCATCAAGGACTCCACCGGTAATCATGAGCTTAATGATATCTGGCTTGTCTTTAGCAATCTGTTGTACATAAGCTTTTGCTTCCTCTGCATTGTGGGCTATGTAAGCGAGGGAGCCCGCCATGTGGCCTCCTGGAACGGAGACTGCCATGTTAGAAGCCAGGATGCGGGGACCGGTGATCCTGCCAGACTGGATACGGTCGCGAATCAGGCTGTCACAATTCTGGACACCTCCCATTGTACGGATCGTGGTGACACCGCTCATTAACTGGGTCCGTGCATAGCCCTCGCACATGCTGATGAGGATCCTGCGCATCAGTGCGTTGCTAGTCATTAGTTTTACCAGTTTTGTATTATCCTGCTGCTTTTTCTGCGGTTTTCCGCTGGCAGGCAGATGAACATGCATGTTGATCAGTCCGGGCATGATGTACTGGCCTTTTAGGTCTATGATTTCATAGCCGCTTAAGTCAGAACCCTCTGATACAATTTTTTCAATGCTCTCACTTTCGGTCAGGATGACCCTGCCGGTCTGTGGTGACATGTCCCTGGAACCATCCAGGAGGATACCGTTTGTATAGGCGTATTTCATGATGAAGTCTCCTTTGGACTGTAAAATGTAGGGGGATATTTATGATCCCTGTTACGGTCTATTATAGCACCAATCCGGGTGGATGTCAGCGGGCAGAGTTACCCTCAGGTCAATCCTACAGTTACAGTTCACACGCGCCATTCAATCAGATTGTTCTTGACATTTCTTATAAGTGAGGCTAAACTAAGAAAAGGAATTAAATAGAGGCAGGGGTGCTGGCGCAAGCCGGCTGAGAGTAAGGCTGTTAGGCCTTTAACCCGTATACCTGATCTGGATAATGCCAGCGTAGGAAAGCAGATAAAAATACTTGCCGAACCGGATGTAAAGAAGTAACCTTTGAGAGGAGCTTCGGTAAGAATATGAAGAATGCGGACCCCGCCAGATTTATCTGGCGGGGTTTATTATATAGAAAAGCTTCATGTTATCTTTCAGGAAAATCAGGACGAATTAATTCCCCGGGCAGATGATACATCTCCCACGAAAGAAAAAAGTTGAAAATAAAAAAGTAAAAACAGGAGGAAGTAAGAATGAATGCAAGTGTAGCAATCCAGACACTGCCGGAGGCGGCAAATGATGAGGAACTGATCCGTATTGTAGATGAGGTGATCGCGTATATTAAGAGTACGGGGCTGAACTGTTATGTAGGACCATTTGAGACAGCAATTGAGGGAGATTATGATGAACTGATGGATATCGTAAAAGAGTGCCAGCATATTGCGATTCGTGCAGGTGCACCATCAGTAGCGGCTTATATTAAGGTATCATACAAGCCGGAAGGAGACGTGCTTACCATTGAAAAGAAAGTCACAAAACACCATCAATAAGAAGAAACAGGACCGGGCAGCATTCTTCTGGCCGGTGTTCGCGATCCTTGTAATCCTTGGAGCCTGGCAGACAGCAAGTGGAACGGGACTGATTTCAAAATTTATGCTGCCGTCCCCCATCGATGTGGTAAAATCATTTATCGATGATTTTCCGCTTTTGATGAGCAATGCGAAGGTGACTCTTATCGAGGCGTTCGTAGGACTGGCTATGGGTGTTCTGATCGGCTTTTTGATGGCGGTGGTCATGGATCGGTTCGAGAAGGTATATCAGGCCTTTTATCCTCTGATCGTATTGACCCAAACGGTTCCTACCGTGGCAATCGCACCGCTTTTAGTGCTGTGGTTTGGGTACGAGATGACACCGAAGGTCATACTGATCGTGATTGTGACCTTTTTTCCAATTACGGTCAGCCTGTTGGATGGTTTTCGCGCCGCAGACCGGGATACGATCAGTCTGATGCGTTCCATGGGGGCTTCCAAGATGCAGATTTTTTGGTTCGTGAAGTTTCCTGGCTCATTGAGCCAGTTCTTTGCAAGCCTGCGCATCTCTGCGTCCTATGCCGTAGTGGGCGCCGTGATTTCTGAATGGCTGGGAGGATTCAATGGACTGGGCGTTTATATGATTCGCGTGAAGAAGGCATTTTCCTTTGATAAGATGTTTGCAGTCATCTTTTTGATTTCTGCAATCAGCCTGCTTTTGATGAAAGCGGTGAATCTGCTTCAGAAGAAGTGCATGCCCTGGGAAGAACGGAAATAGGCGTGGTGAAAGTGAAGTTATTATTGTAGGAAATGCGTTGAATGACAGTGAAAATACAGAATGTACGTGATAGACAGAATGAACAGCAGGAGGAGAAGCGGAATATGAAAAGGAGAATATTAGCGGTACTTTTAGCTGCGGCTATGGTTGTAAGCCTGGCAGGATGCGGCTCGGATACAGATAAAAAAGAAACGGACAAGAAGGATCTGACAAAGCTGACTTTCGTATTGGACTGGACGCCAAATACAAACCATACGGGGCTGTATGTTGCACAGGAGAAGGGATATTTTGAAGATGCAGGTCTGGAAGTGGAGATTGTACAGCCGCCGGAGGATGGTGCTGAGGTTCTGGTCGCTTCCGGGAAGGCACAGTTCGGAATTTCTTTCCAGGACAGCATGATGCCGGCCCTGATCGGAGACGATGCACTTCCGATCGAAGCAGTAGCCGCTGTACTACAGCATAATACATCAGGAATTATTTCCCGGAAGGGAGAGGGCATGGACCGTCCAAAGGGAATGGAGGGCAAGAAATATGTCACATGGAATCTGGATTTAGAGAAGGCGACTTTGAAGAATGTAGTTGAGGCTGACGGCGGTGATTTCAGCAAAGTCGAGCTGATACCGAGTACAATTACAGACGAGGTCTCCGCATTAGAGAGCAAGTCAGTAGATGCGATATGGGTCTTCTATGGCTGGGGTGGAATCGCTACAGAGGTTGCAGGACTTGAGACAGATTATTTCGCATTCAAGGACATCAACAGTGATTTTGACTTCTATACTCCGGTCATCATTGGGAATAGTGAATGGATGAAGGAAAATGAAGATACAACAAAGTCCTTCCTTTCTGCGGTAAAAAAAGGGTACGAGTTCGCGATCGACGATCCAAAGGGGGCAGCAGATATTTTGTGCAAAGCAGCACCTGAACTGGATCAGAAGATGGTACAGGCAAGCCAGGAGTACATGAAAGACCAGTATAAGGCAGAGGTAGAACAATGGGGGTATATTGATCCGTCCAGATGGAATGCCTTCTATAATTGGATCAACGAAAATGGTCTGTCAGAGACAGAAATCCCTGAAAATACAGGCTTTAATAACGATTATTTGGAGTGATGAAATGGCAGAACTGATTGTAACAGACGTGACGATGTCCTATGAAGGGCAGCATGTCATAGAGGATATCTCCCTGGAACTGCATGAAAATGAGCTTGTCTGTCTGCTGGGGGCCAGCGGTGGAGGGAAGACGACCTTGTTCAATGTGATTTCCGGGTTGAACATACCGGATAAGGGAAATGTCATACTCAATGGGGAAGAGATAACGGGACAGCCCGGGCATATCAGCTATATGCTCCAGAAGGATCTGCTTCTTCCTTATCGGACCATTGAGGATAATGTGGCACTTCCGCTTTTGATCAAGGGAGAGAAAAAAAAGGCTGCAAGGGAGAGGGTTCGCCCCTTCTTTGAGGAATTTGGATTGGAAGGGACACAGAAAAAATATCCCCATCAGCTTTCCGGCGGTATGAGACAGCGTGCAGCTCTTCTGCGGACCTATATGTTCTCCAGGGATGTAGCTCTATTGGATGAACCGTTCAGCGCATTAGATACGCTGACCAAGAGTGATATGCATAGATGGTACCTGGATGTCATGGACAAGATCAAGATGTCAACATTATTCATCACACATGATATTGACGAAGCGCTGCTTCTGTCTGATCGGATTTATCTGCTGACCGGAGTGCCTGGGCGGATCACGGAGGAGATTGTGATTCGGGAACCGAAACCAAGGCGGAAGGATTTCAATTTGTCAGAGGAGTTTTTAGAGTACAAGAGGATGATTATAGAAAAATTGTAAAAAAGGAGACGTAAGGGGAAAATTCCCTTATGTCTCCTTTTTAGATCATTCGATCCAGCTGTGTCCGGTGGCTTTCAAGAACTCGCCGGCTTCTTTCGGGCCTGGACTTCCCTGTTCATAAGGATAAACAGGAAGCTTCTTTTCCTTAAAACGCTGTTTTAACTGCTCAATATAATTCCAGCTGATCTCAATCTGGTCCCATTGGGAGAACCAGGAGCGTTCCCCGTTGATACATGCGGTCAGAAGTCGTTCATAAGCCTCAGGAGTATTTAACTGATGTACGATATTGCAGTTCTGGCAAAAATCCATTTTGGTCGGGATGATCTCCTCGGTATCTCCGGGGCGTTTAATATTAAACTGTAGATAGACTCCTTCGGTGGGCTGTATCTTGATGGTCAGGATATCGGGCTCAACCTCAGGCATGGACCGCTTAAATACTATGGAGACCTCCATCTGTCTTACCCCGGTCCTTTTTCCGGTGCGGATGTAAAAGGGGGTGTTCTTCCAGCGTTCATTCTCGATGAACAGACGAAGGGCTGCAAAGGTTTCCGTAGTGGAATCCGGGGCGACCAGAGGCTCCCTGCGATATCCTTCGTATTGTCCCAGGATGAGAGTGGATCCCACATCTGCTTCGTCTAAAGGACGCAGAGCACGCAGGACTCTCAACTGTTCCTGGTGCATCTGGGTGCTGTTAAATACCTCGGGCTGTTCCATGGCAACGATGGAGAGGATTTGGAAGAGATGGTTCTGAACCATATCCTTTAGGGCACCGCTGGCATCATAATAACCGCCCCTTGTTTCCACCCCTACATCCTCCAGTGCGGAAATCTGTACACATTCGATATACCGTGAATTCCAGACGTCTGTAAAGATCGGATTCGTAAAGCGGATCGCCTGGATATTGCGGACCATTTCTTTTCCCAGATAATGGTCGATGCGGTAGATCTGTTCTGCCCCAAAATGGCGTTCCAGCTGTTGGTTCAGCTTTTCAGCGGCCTGCAGATTTTCTCCGAAAGGTTTTTCGATGATCACTTTTCCATGGCAGGCACCGCACACCGTTTCCAATCCGTCTGCGATGACCGTGAAGAATTTCGGGGCTACTGCCAGATAGAAGATGTGGGACGTAATCTCATCCTGGGAAAAATATTCGTTCAGCTTCAGGTAATCCTGCTGATTGGACAGATCCATGCGAAAGTAGGAGATCAGCTGTGCAAATGCGAAGAAGTCCTGCTCTGTATAAGGAAGACGGGTAAATTTTTTTACCCAGTCTTCTGCCAGAGTGCGGTAGGAGAGGCTGTCATAATCCCGGCGGCCGATGATTACGATCCTGCTGTCTTTCGAAAGCTTCTTTGTGAGGAACATGGTGTAAAGGGCGGGCAGGAGTTTACGAAAGGTCAAATCTCCTGTGCCGCCGAAGATTGTGATATTGGTATGGATCTTCATCTTATTTCCTCCATTCATGGTGAAAGGTGCCTTCTCTGTCCGTTCGTTCAAAGGTATGGGCACCGAAACAATCGCGCTGTGCCTGGATCAGGTTCGCCCCGTTTGCCACAGAGCTGAATTCATCCAGATAAGAGACTGCATTTGCAAATGCAGGGGCAGGCAGGCCGCTTAAAACTGCTGTGGAAACGACTTCCCGGAGGCTGCCCTGGTTTTCATTGATGCAGGCAAGGAAATAATCGTCCAGGATCAGGCTGTCGAGGTCGGGATCCCTTCGATATGCTTTGGTGATATCATTCAGGAATACGGCCTGGATGATGCAGCCTGCGCGGAAAATAGAAGCAATGCTGCCAAGGTCCAGATTCCAGTTAAACTGAGCGGAAGCATCCTTCATCAATGAAAAGCCCTGTGCATAGGCAATGATCTTTCCAGCATAGAGTGCATCCTTTACTGTTTCGGCAAATTCCTTTTTCGTTGTAGATGCATAGGTGTAGGATGGCTCATGGATGCGGGAGGATGCAAGTTCCCGCTCCTTTAGCTTGTTTGACATGACACGGGCATTGCAGGCAGCAGTGATCATGGAAATATCTACCCCCTGATGCAAGGATTCAATGCTGGCCCAGCGTCCGGTGCCTTTCTGTTTTGCGCTGTCCAGTATATGATCAATGAGATATCCCGCAGCAAGGTCGTCCTTTTCACGGAAAATGTCTGCGGTGATCCCGATCAGATAGCTTTGAAGCTCCCCCTGGTTCCACTCTTCAAATGTCTGCGCCAGTTCTTCATTGGTAAAGCCCCCTGCGTGTTTCAACAGCAGGTATGCCTCTGCGATGAGCTGCATATCGGCGTATTCGATGCCGTTGTGGACCATTTTCACATAATGCCCGGCTCCTGCGGGGCCGATGTAAGTGCAGCAGGGCTCTCCCATTGCTTTTGCAGAGATCGCTTCCAGGATGGGGCCGACTTCGTCATAGGCAGTGCGGGTCCCTCCGGGCATGATAGAAGGACCTCGTCTGGCGCCTTCTTCTCCGCCGGAAACACCGACACCCAGATAGCGGATCCCCAGGTCTTCCAATTTGGAAAAACGACGGTTGGTATCTTCAAAGTAGGAATTCCCTCCATCCATAATGATGTCTCCTTCCTCCAGGATGGGGAGCAGCTGGTCGATGACCGCATCCACGGGTTTTCCGGCCTGGATCATCAGAAAGACCTTACGGGGGCGCTTCAGGGAATAGATCAATTCAGCCAGGTTATAGAATGCGGTGATATTTTCATGGTGATGTTCTTTCATCACCTGCTTTGTTACCTCGGGACTGCGGTTATATACGGCAGTCTGAAAACCATGGTCAGCCATGTTTTGGGCAAGGCTGCGGCCCATGACGGATAAACCGATCAGTCCGATATCAAATGAATTTTTCATATGCTAGATTCTCCTTTTCTTAATTGGCGGGCTGCTTCCCGGGGAAGGCATCTGCCCTGTGATGTTAGTTAGATGCTGTGAGCAGTTTCACTCAGTGCAATGCTGACTGCTTCGCAGACCGGGACCCTTGAGCAGATGGGGCCAAGTTTTCCGTCTGTTGGATTTAAGGGAAAACATACAAGGCCTCCCTCTGTCCGGTTTACCGAGAGCAGGAAATCTGCACTGGGAGTGAGGAGGATATCTCTGGGATGGACTCCTCCGCTGCCTGTCTGTTGTATCATGGTGACGCTGTCGTTTTCTACCGCAAAGACAGAAATGACGTCGGCATACCTTGTCGAGACGTACAGGTACCGTTCATCTGGTGAAAGACGGATCGCTGCGGAGGTAGGCGCGGTTGTATAACTGACAGAAGGGGAAAGAAGCGGTTTCACGCAGAGCAGCCGGAAGTTGAGAGCCGTTTCCGTTTCAACGGCGAACATAGAAAGCTCGTTGCTCAGTTCACTGACCACAAAAAGATAACGGTGGTCTTTCGTGAAGATTCCATGACGGGGGCCGGTGCCTTTGGGGAAGGAGATCGTCCCTGTCTGGCGGAAATCATTTTCAATGTCAAAAATGCGGATCTCATCTAATAAAAGGCAAGGGACTAATAAGAGGCCCTTATGGAAAAGAACCTGGTGACATCCAGCTTTCGGCGCGATCTCAATTCTTTTGTATAGTGAAAGCCCCTGTCTGGCCTTCTGGTAAATGAGCACATGCCCTTCATGATAATTGGCAGTGTAGACAAACTCATCATCCTGTGCCAGAAAGCAGGAGGTGGTCTTCTCACCGTAAAGCCGGTCTAAAAGCAGCGGATTTTGGGATTTCGTATCTAGAAGACAGATGCCGGCATCCCCGTTTTTCTGGAATGGCGCTGCCAGAAGACCTCTGTAAAGTGATAAATATTTGCAGTCCGGGGCTTCATAATACAATTCCGGTACAGAAAGCTCTCCAGTCCGGGTATCCAGCGTAAACCGATAGATCCCCAGGCTTTTAGAAGAAGCATAAGTCCCCAGATAACCAGTAAGTATATTAGGATCAGATAATTTCATAGATTCTCCTTTCTAAATCACAAAACTATAAAACATTTTGTAATGAAAAATATTACAGTTATTAACTGTAATTATAGACGTTACAGAAAGAACTGTCAAGTACTGGGGGGAGAAAATTCAAAGGGGTCTGACCCCTTTGCAATTCATACAATTTAGGATATAGTTTCCCAAAAAAACGGGTTTTCAAACGTGAGTATGGGTTAATTTGAGAAAATTCTGAAAACGGTGAGCAAAAGGGTCTGACCCCTTTGCAAATTTCCACAAAAAGGGATTGTATATTACGCGTTAATTCGCTAAAATGTATATAGTGCCGCTGCTATGCGGTCTAAGAACTTAAGGAAGAGAGTGAGGTTACTTTATGGATGGTTCAATGTTTATCGGAACTTGGTGGTCGCTTGTACCGCCGCTCTTGGCCATTATACTGGCTTTTATCACGAAAGAGGTGTACAGCTCCCTATTTATCGGTGTTGCAGTGGGAGCGCTGCTGTATACGGGATTTCACCCGTGGGATTCCTTTGTTGCATTTTTTGATATTATGAAAAGCAGCATGAATCTAAATATTCTGATCTTTGATGTTCTTCTGGGAATGATCATCGTATTAATGTCCAAATCGGGAGGTTCCTCCGCCTACGGAAACTGGGCCGGAAGGAAGATTAAGACAAAGAAGAGTGCGCTTCTGGCAACGACTGGACTTGGGATTCTGATCTTTGTGGATGATTATTTTAACTGCCTGACAGTTGGCTCAGTTATGAGGCCTGTCACGGACAGATATAAGGTGTCCAGAGCAAAGCTTGCATATATCATCGATGCAACGGCAGCTCCGATCTGTATCATCGCTCCCATATCAAGCTGGGCTGCGGCAGTGAATTCTTATGTGCCAAAGGATGCGGGAATCACGGGGTTTCAGTTATTTTTGAGGACGATCCCCTATAATCTGTACGCGCTGCTGACGATCGCGATGGTGCTGTATGTTATCGTCACAGGTTTTGATTTCGGCCTGATGAAAAAACATGAAGAAAATGCCGCAAAAGGTGATCTGTTTACGACAGGTGCAGAGGAATTCGAGCAGATTAAGGAGGAGGCTACCTCCTCAAAGGGACGCGTGATCGACCTTGTGCTTCCTGTGGCAGTCCTGATCGTATCTGCGATCGGAGCCATGATCTATACCGGGTTCCAGGGTGGTGCATCTGATATTGTATCCGCTTTTGCAGGATGCGATGCGGAGACGAGCCTGATTTTCGCAACAATGATCACTGTTTTGTTTATGCTGGTTTTATACCTTCCGCGTAAAGTCATCACGTTCAAAGGCTTTATGGAAAGCTTTGTGGATGGATTTAAGCTGATGATCCCGGCAGTGGCGATCCTGATTTTTGCCTGGTCACTCAAAGGAATGGGAGACGCCCTTGGAATTGCCGAGTTTGTAGGCGGTGTTGTGGGGGATAATGCATCTGCGAGCATTGCGATCCCGGCCATCATGTTTGTGATCGCCATCTTCCTTGCATTTTCAACCGGAACGAGCTGGGGGACATTCGCCATCCTCGTACCGATCGTTGTGGGAATGTTCTCCAGTTCCGACAACCTGGAAATGATGATCATTGCAGTATCAGCAGTTCTGGCAGGGGCTGTGTGCGGAGACCATGTATCACCGATCTCAGATACGACGGTCATGTCCTCGGCAGGGGCGCAGAGCAACCATATCAACCATGTGTCCACCCAGATGCAGTATGCGATGGTAGTCGCAGTCGTCTGTATCATCGGTTACATCATTGCCGGATTCGTGAAGGTATGGTGGATCACATTAGGCTTAAGCCTTGCGATCCTTCTGATCGTGCTGACCTTTATGAAACAATTTACACAGAGAAACGATACGGTGAAATTAGATGATTAAGATTGAGGTACCTTACATAGACCAGAGTGTCAAATATCCGACCGGATGCGAGAGTGTCTCCACGGTCATGCTGCTTCATTATCTCGGCTATGAGATGACAGTGGATGAGTTCATAGAAAATTATCTGGAGCTTAAGGATTTCGAAGAAAAGAACGGCGAACTCCACGGCCCAAATCCTTATGAGTGTTTCTGCGGGAGTCCCTACGATGAGGATTCCTTCGGCTGCTACGCACCTGTTATCTGTAAAGCACTCAGAAAAGCGATCGGAGATGAATATGAGATCATAGATGAAACGAAGACTCCTATTAAGCAGCTGTTGGAAAACTATATAGACCAGGGGATGCCTGTCATCTTCTGGGCCTGCATAAATATGCGGATGCCGATCACAGGTCCATCCTGGAAGCTGCACGGCTGCGGGGAGACCTTTACCTGGATCTCCAACGAGCACTGCATGCTGCTGGTCGGATACGACGAAGAGGGTTATTATTTCAACGATCCTTATGAAAATAATGGAGTTATCCGTTATCCTAAGGATATCGTGGAGGACAGACATGCCGCACAGCATTCACAGGCCGTGGGAGTAAGAAAAATCCGGAAATAGACTGAAAGAGTGGTAAGACGAATCATAGTATGAGCCGCCTGAAAGAGTATAAAGAAGAAAAACGCTGCAGAGGAAGAAATATCGTCTGCAGCGTTTTTCTTATCTTTTATAGAAGATGTATCCCGTTCTCAAGGGCACGGTTTTGGATCTCATCAGGCCAGATGGAAGACTGGACCTCCCCGATATGTGCTTTTCTCAGATAGTACATACAGATACGGGACTGCCCGATACCGCCTCCTACCGTATACGGAAGCTCCCCGTTCAAAAGAGCCTTCTGGAACATCAATTCAGCGCGGTCTTCGCAGCCGGACAGCTTTAACTGTCTCTTTAAAGCCTCCTCATCCACACGGATTCCCATGGAGGTCAGCTCCAGTGCGATATCAAGAACCGGATAGTACACAATGATATCACCGTTTAATTCCCAGTCGTCATAGTCCGGTGCCCTTCCGTCATGCTTTTCCCCGGAAGCCAGGACCTTACCGATCTGAGAGATAAAGACGGCACCCTTCGCTCTGGCGATACGGTATTCCCGTTCCTTTGGAGTATTGTCAGGGAACATATCCTCCAGTTCCTGGGATGTGATAAAGAAAATATCGTCAGGAAGCAGCGGTTCAATATAGTTATAACGTCTGGATATGTATTCCTCCGTCTCCTTCAAAGCACTGTAGACCTTGCGTACGGTATACTCCAGAGTCTCCATGTTGCGTTCCTCTTTGGAAATGATCTTCTCCCAGTCCCACTGATCCACATACAGGGAGTGGATATTATCGGTATCTTCATCCCTGCGGATGGCACTCATATCTGTATAAAGACCTTCGCCTGAATGAAAATCATAGTTTTTTAGTGCATAACGCTTCCATTTGGCAAGGGAATGAACGATCTCTGCCGGTGCATCGTCCTGCTCCTTGATTCCAAAGGTAACCGGGCGCTCTGTTCCATTCAAATTATCATTCATTCCGGACTCCGGACGGACGAAAAATGGTGCTGAAACGCGGGTTAAATGCAGGGACTTAGCCAGTGAACGCTCAAAGTGGTCTTTAATTTCCTTGATTGCCACCTCTGTCTCACGGATCGTAAGAGGAGAGCGGTATCCCTGGGGGATTGTCAATTGTTCCATAATACATACTCCTTTGCCTTATTATTTATGCTGTAAACATAGTATCTGAAAAAATCAGATATTCCTATTCTACCGTCTTAAGATAAAGAAGTCAATGCGAACTAAAAAAACGTTAAAATCGATCCTGTCCCAGGCTCTGTCAGTAAAACTGCCTTAAGCCAAGCTTCCAGACATGCAAAGACATTTATTTTGGTCTGACAGACAGCTTTTGGATCAGGCCATCCTCATTGGTATACCGGATCGTTGCGATCGCCATGACCATGTACCCGGAATAGTTTGCTACGAATTTTGCATGCCTCTCATCAATGATCTCTGCCTCGGAGATACTGAATTTCCCGAATGTAAACTTATTGCGGAAAAACATATTGATGGCTTCCTTTCCATATACATGATATTCAGGCTGCAGTGTTCCTTTCGGGCAGTGGTCGACCAAAGTACCGTCACAGTCAAAAAGCTCGGCCAGCCCCTCATAATCTTTATTTTCCATCGTCTCGATATATTTTTGGATCATACTCATTTTAGGCCCCTCCTAGTAAACTTTCTCAGAATTCAAAAGTGCATCGGTACCGCCGTCTACGAACAGGATATTTCCGTTGATCCCTGCTGCGTATTTAGAGGTTAGAAATACGATCGCGCCGGCAATCTCTTCCGGCACCATCAATGCCTCCTGGCCGAAACGTGCAGGAATCGGCAGTGCATTGAGTGCATCCCGGGCACTTCCCTGCAGTGCGGCGGTCATCGGGGTCTGCACGTTTCCGGGTGCGACCGCATTGACACGGACGCCGCGTGCTGCCCAGGAAGAAGAAATCCTGCGGACCCAGCGGGCGAGCGCATACTTGGTAGCTACATAGATACTATTTCCGACACTGAGATTTTTGGAGTCCCATTTACTGATCAGGTTCAGGATCATCTGTTCATTTCCTGAATTATTCAAAAGGTCGACCAGATCCATTCTTCCGGCTCCCTGTGAGATCGTATTGGAGGAAGTGACGACACAGCATCCTCTCTTCTTTCGCAGCAGTTCAAAGGTTCCCTTTGCAAGCTCGATGGTTCCAAAATAATTCAGGGAAACAATAAGCTGCAGGTTAGGTACAGCCCCGGATACCCCGGCATTACAGATCAGTCCGTCCAGTCCGTCCGGGCATTTTTGGTGCAGCTCCTCGATAGCCTCACGCCGTCCCTCCGGTGAGGCAAGATTTGCGGAAATATCTCCGTCCTTTAAGTCGATGTTGATCACCTCGTGTCCCGCTTCTTTTAAGAGCTTAACCGTCTGGCCTCCGATCCCTCCTGAGCCGCCGGTGATTGCATATGTCCCCATAATAGTTTCCTCCTTTACAGTTGTGATAGTTCTCATTATAATAGAAATTGATATGATTAAAATGCTCAATTTGATAATAAAAAATAAGGTCAGTTTTGGTATCTTGTATATAAAAGCATAAGAAAGGGAGGAAAACAGGAATGTTAACCTATGAGATCAGTATGAGAGGCAGGACTCCGATTTATGAATATTTGTATCAATGTATCCGCCGTGATATTTTAAGCGGAGAACTAAAGGCAGGGGAAAAGCTGCCGTCTAAGCGTTCCCTGGCGGCACATCTGGACATCAGCGTAGTGACTGTGGAAAATGCATATTCCCAGCTTTTACTGGAAGGCTATATCTACTCTGTGGAATGCAGTGGTTACTATGTCAGCCGGTTAAGGATCCAGAACCCGGCCTGCGGTGATGAGGATGCCCCCAGACTGTATCAGGAAGAGGAGGTAAATCCCTATTATGCAGATCTAAGGTGCAATCGGATCGGGATGCAGCATTTCCCCTTTTCCATCTGGTCAAAGCTGATCCGGGAAGTGATCACAGCCAGAGATGAGCGGCTTCTAAAGGCGGTTCCGTGCAGGGGCGTCTTCGAGCTGCGGGAAGCCATTGCCGGGAATCTGCATCGTTTCCGGGGGATGAACGTTTCACCTTCTCAGATCGTCATAGGGGCAGGGACAGAATTCTTATATCATGAGCTGTTTCAGATCCTGGGAGAAGAAGCCTGCTATGGTCTGGAGGAAATCGGATATTCCTATACATACGAACTGCTGGAGCGCAGCAGGGTGAATTGGAGACAGATCCAGATGGATGAGGATGGGATCTCCATCCATTCACTGAATGAAAGCGGCTGCAATGTCATGCATGTGACTCCTGAACACCATTTCCCCACCGGTATCATCACGCCCATAGGCAGGCGCCAGGAACTTCTGAACTGGGCGCAGGAGAAGGGCGGTTATATCATAGAGGATAACTTCGACAGCGAATTCCGGTATGTGAATAAATTAAGTCCGGCCCTGTTTTCCATGGATAAATCGGGACGTGTGATCTACATGAACACCTTTTCCAAGAGCATTGTGCCTTCCATGCGCATCAGCTATATGGTGCTGCCAGAGGAGTTGATGAAAAGGTATGTGGAAAAAATGTGTTATTCCTCCTGTACAGTATCTTGTTTCGAACAGCATACTCTGGCACGTTTTATCTCAGAAGGATATTTTGAACGTCATCTGAACCGGACAAGGAATTTTTACAGAAAGCTAAAGGCACAGCTGATCCAGGAGATCCAGGCGTCTGCTTTAAGCGGAATATCAGAGATCACAGAAGCGGAGGCCGGAACTTATTTTCTGTTGAAATTAAAGACAGATCTTACGGATGATGCTCTTGTTTCCAGAGCGAGAAAGAATGGGATCGATCTGGCCTGTTTTTCGGAATACTGTCGAAATCCCCGGAAAAACAGGGAACACATCCTGATTATCAATTATTCTGGAATCCGTATAGAGGCGATCCAGGAGACCGTTTCCCGGCTTGTAAAAAGTGTGATTCCTTAGGCCAGGGAATTTGGGCGGATTCAAGAATTGAAAGAAAAAATGACGAAAACGTTTACCTAAGTTTAAAAGAACATAATTAACAAAAAACATTGAAAATGGATATTTAATATGGTAAAAATTACTTAAATATCTGATATATATCTGATAAAACAAAGTGGAAAAGAAAAAAGGTTTTCGTAAAATTTAAGGAGGCTGTGGAATGAAAAAGAAAATAGCGGTGATTCTTTGCGCTGCAATGACTATTTCACTTGTTGCAGGGTGTGGTAAAGGATCTGGAAAATCAGACAATAAAAATGCTGAGGATAAGATAAAGAATACTGCACAGACAGAGGAGATAGATATCTGGCACGATGGTGATGAGGCGATTATGGGCGTTATCGAGAAACAGGTGAATCAGGAGCTTAGTGGTGATCATATTACCGTGAGATTTGAAAAGAAAAGTGGTCTGACAGATCAGATTAAGTTATACGGAAATGATGCAGAGAATGGACCTGATTTATATATGTATGCTCATGATTCTCTCGGTGCATTTGTGGAAATGGGGGTACTTTCGCCACTTACAGATGTGATAGATAAGGATGTCTATGCGGATATGCTTCCAATGACATTGAAAGCAGGAAATTATAAGGATGAGCAGTATCTGCTTCCGGTATATTTTGAAACACTTCTTTTTATGTACAATAAAGACCTGTGGGAAGGTGAAATTCCGTCTACTACAGAAGATCTCTATAAGTATATGCAGGAACACACAGATGCGGAAGAGGGAAAATACGCCGTAGTGAACCAGCATTCCACAGCATATAATGTATCACCTTTTATCAATGGTTTTGGCGGATACATTATTGATGACAATGCAAAGCCTGGACTGACAGATGAGAAAACAAAGGAAGCGGTAAAGTATAATGAAAAATTTGCAGCTCTAGAGGCAGATGGTGACTATAATACAGTGACAACACTGTTTAATGAAGGAAAGGCAGCGGCGATTATTGGGGGTCCATGGCTGATACCAGGAATCAAGGATGCAGGAATTAATTTTGGTATCAAGTCTTTATCAGATTTTACACTGCCTAATGGCAACAGTCTGGCACCTTATTCGGGAATTCAGGGTGTTGGTATTTTGAAACATGCTGCTGAAAGTAAGAAGGATACGATTGCTAAGGTTCTTAAAGCACTTGCGAAACCAGAAGTGGGTATTGCACTTGCCCAAGAAGCAAATTGTGCACCAGCGAATCAAAGGTCATATGATGATGCAAAGGTTTCAGGCAATGAGATGATCGCAGCAATGAAACGTACAGCCGAAACAGCAGAGCCTATGCCAAATATTCCAGAAATAAGTGTCATGTGGGGACCGGCAGAATCTCTTCTGGCAGCAGTGAATAAGTCAGGCGCTGATTTAGACACAGCAGCAGAACAATATCAGAAGGAAGCAGAAACTGCAATAGCTGATATGCAGTAAAATGATAATGCAGAAGCAGCAGGCAGAGATGCCTGCTGCCTCTTTGGAAAAAAATGGAGTGTTGCAGTATGAAGAAGAGACGAAAAGACCGCCCATGGAGATACAGTTCCCCAGCAATCATTTTGATAGGAGTGATCGTTGTATTTCCCATTATATATACAGGTTATATTTCTTTTACGAATATGAATCTGTATCATTGGGATAATTATCATTTTATAGGATTAGAAAATTTCCAGAGGGCATTACTTAAAGTAGATTCAGGATTTTTAAAAGCATTGGCTACAACAATCCTCTGGACTGTGCTGAATATGGTCATACAGGTTACAGCTGCCTTTTTTATTGCACTTGGGCTGAATGTAAAAGAACTTAAGATGGCAAGGGTATATAAGACATTTTTAATGTTTCCCTGGGCAATGCCTGCATATGTCTCTATTTTGTTATGGAGAGTTGGAATGTTTAATACGGAATTTGGACTCTTGAATAAGATTCTGTCAGCCATGGGACATGGAAAGATAAATTTCCTGTCAGAAAATGTTCCGGCATTTATTTCGTGTATGGTATTAAATCTTTGGATGGCTCTTCCGTTTATGATTATGATGATGGATGGTGCTCTGCAGAGCGTAGACAGGAGTTATTATGAAAGTGCTAAGCTGGATGGAGCCGGATTTTGGAAACAAAACTGGTATATTACAGTTCCGGCGATCAGGCCTGTTTTACTCCCCGCTGTTATTATGACGACATTTACAACATTTAAACAATTCGACATTATTTATCTGCTGACAATGCAGAAAGGGGCTTTATCAGGGGCAACACTACAGACAATTATTACTTATGCACATCAAAATGCATTTGTATCGAATAACTATGGACTATCCTCGGCGGTTTCCATTGTTATTTTTGGTTTTATTATTCTGTTTTCATTATTTACAAACCGGGGAGTAAAGGAGGATGTATGAGTATTAAAAAGGCGAAAAATATTACAGGACTGGCAATTTTGAATATCCTCTTTATCGTGATGTGTGTGATCGTTCTGATTCCGATTTTATATGCAGTTTCACTTTCTTTAAACAGCGGCAGTTCAGGACTTAGTTCCAGCTTGAACTTTTTCCCTAAGGAACCAACATTGAAGAATTATGCTTCAATTATATTGGATGAACCATTCGTACTTTGGCTAAAAAATTCTGCTGTTTTGAGTATTGGCACAATGGTACTTGCTATGGGGACAGCAGTTACAGCAGCTTATGCATTTTCAAGATATCGATTCAAAGGGAAAAAGGCAATGCTTCAGATACTTTTGATCCTAAATGCATTCCCGCAGATTTTATCTATGTTTGCCATATTCCGTCTTTTTAAAAAGTTTCATCTACTTAACTCATATGTAGGGCTGATCATCGTTTATGCAGGAAGTATGTGCATTTTTAGTATTTGGAATATGAAAGGATACTTTGACACCATACCTGTGGAAATTGAGGAGGCTGCCAGAATAGATGGGGCAGACAGTAAGCAGATTCTTATGAAGATTGTTCTTCCCTTGGCGCGGCCCGCGATTATTGTGACGGCGGTTATGGTGCTGATATTTGTATGGAATGAATACCTGTTTTCGACGACATTTATGATGAATGAAAACCGTTATACACTGGCAGCTGGGTTATATATGCTGCAATCCAGCGATTACAGCAGGAGCTGGCCTATGTTTTCCGCAGCAGCAATTTTAGTTTCAATCCCTATTCTGATCGTATTTTTCTTTATCCAGAAATATATGGTGTCGGGATTGACAGCAGGGGGGGTAAAAGGTTGATCTCAGAAGAAAAAACAATAGAACGGGCAGCGGTTCTTCATATACCATTGTCAGAATATGCTTTTGCGGAATCAGAAAATACTCTGATTATACGGATTAGAACGAAAAAAAATGATCTGTCTGCCTGTATTTTATACTATGCAGATCGTGTTTGTCGGAGGACACCTGTTGAATTTGAGGAACTACAGATGACGGTCTGTACATCCGATGAATATTTTGATTACTATGAAGCAAAGATTGATTCTGTTTTTAATCGGATCTGTTACTATTTTAAACTCGTGAAGGGGAGGGAATGGACGCTGTATTATGCTGACCGTTTTACTCGCAGGCTTCCTGATACCTATATAGATGATAAGATTATTGATGGCAGAAGTGAATATTATCAGTTTCCTTTTATTATGAAGAATGAGATTCCAGATGTGCCAAAGTGGTTTAAAGATGCAGTTGTATATAACATTTTTCCGGATAGTTTTGCCAATGGACATAGAATCCTTAAGAAGGAAAAATCTGTAAAAAGAATGAACGACGGGCGAGTCTGCAGGTCCAGGCTGGGGGGAACGCTTAAAGGGATCAAGGAGAATCTTGACTATATACAGGAGATGGGATTTACCTGTATTTACCTAAATCCCATTTTTATTGCTGGTGAATATCATAAATATGACGTTCTGGATTACTATCATATAGATCCCTGTTTAGGGACAGATGCCGACTTCCTCGAACTTGTAGATGAATTACACCTTCGTGGTATGAAGATTATTATAGACGGAGTATTTAATCATTGCAGCTGGGATTTTTTCGCTTTTGCAGACGTGGTAGAGAAAGGGCGTGATTCCCGCTATTGCAAATGGTTTTATAAGCTGGAATTTCCGGTTGTAAGGCCACAGGATGAAAATGAAATACCGGGATACACTTGTTTTGCATATGAAAGGAAGATGCCTAAATTAAATACATCAGAACGGGAAGTTCAAATGTATTTTGCAGATGTAGGAGCATATTGGATCAAAAAATACCATGTAGATGGCTGGCGTCTGGATGTGGCGAACGAGATTGATCGGAATTTCTGGAGGCGGTTTCGAGCGGCTGTAAAACAGGCAGATCCGGAAGCTGTGCTAATAGGTGAAGTTTGGGAAAATGCACAGATTTGGCTGAAGGGGGACATGTTTGACTCTACTATGAACTATGAATTTCGGAGAATCTGCAGGGAATATTTAGCATCTATGGAATCGAATGCTTTAACGGCGGCCTATCAATTTGGTCAGATGCTGCTCAGATATCCTAAAAATCTTGTAAATGGTCAACTAAATTTAATAGATAGTCATGATGTCCCGAGGTTTCTTTCTCTTTGCAGGGGAAACAAAGAAAGCTGGCGTCTCGCCTGTGTTCTATTAGTAATGATGCCAGGAGTCCCCAGTCTGTTTTATGGAGATGAGCAGTGGATCGAAGGGGTAACCGAAGATGCATATCGCAGCAGAATGGAATGGAAAACGGAAAATGATTGTGCATTTATCAGCGAACTGATACAAATCCGAAAAAACTATGTAAATACGGATACTACTTATAGCCCAATCTGGACATTGATCAATAAGGGGGTTCTTGCATTTTGCCGAAAAAATCCGAAGTCCGAGATTACTATAATGGTCAATACCGGAGAAATGCAGGAGATTCAGGAAATAGAACCCAATTCTATTCTCTTGTCAGATAAATATGAAGCAGGGCGGCTCATGAAGAATGGTTATTGTATCTATCAATCCAGATGATAAAAACATCAGTAAATCCTTCAAAAAACCTCTCCTTACAGAGAGGTTTTTTGAGTTGTATTTAAGTATCTGTACTGTCTTGATTAAAGGCAATATTACGTGTAGAGGACCGGATGATCAGTGTGGGGAGTGTAGCAAAGGACTGGACCATAAGTGCAGGGTTTTGAATCTTCTTTAAAAGGAGTGTAGCAGCCAGATGTCCCATTTCATTAACATCAATATCTATGACTGTTAAGGGCGGATCGATAAGCTGTGAAAGCGGATAGTCATCAAAAGTAATGATTCCGATGTCCTTTGGGATTGATATACCGTGCTTTCTTGCCGCATCAACAACACCCATGGCAATCTGATTGTTTTCACATATAACAGCATCTGGTAATCCATTTCCGCGAAGCAGTTCTTCCATCATATCATATCCACTCTCCCTGCTGTATGTTCCGTATTTGATAAATGAATCAGGTACGGAATGCCCGTTTATATGCATTGTGGAAATAAATCCCTTCAACCTATGTCTTGAGATTTCATCTGTTTCAGGCCCGCCGATAAAAGCAATTTGGGTGTAACCACAGTGAGTTAGATACTTTGTTGCCATCTCGCCGGATACATGATTATTAATATCGATCCAACAAGTTGTGGTTGGGAATGGGGGACGTCCAATAATCACATGTGGAAACTGCGTGTGGGTCAGAAGAGAAGCAAGTGGGCGTGAGGTGGCCGAGCCATGGACGATAAGACCGTCAGCAGCCTTTCGACCGATAATATATTCAGTCTCTTTAAGGGCAGCTTCTTTGTCAGTTGAACCAATAAAACTAAAATTATACTTTTTTTCCCGGATTTTTTTCTGTGCTCCACATAGAATCTCAAACATATGGGGGTTATTGAAAGCAGTATGTTTTTCCACGACAGCGATGAAAACAATATTTTCTGACCGCTTTTTTGCAAAATTACTTGCCTGTGCGTTGGGATGATAATTCATCTGCTCCATGACACTAAAAACATGCTGTCTTGTGGCTTCTGAAATAGAAGGTTTATTATTAATAACTTTTGATACTGTTGCAATAGAGACACCGGCTTCTTTTGCAACATCTTTAATTGTGATGGACATGAGGGACGCTCCTGTAATATATTTACAAATAATGGTATAACGTTTACCTAAAAAAATCAAGCATATTGCATGAAAATAATTTTGCTTTTGGGATAATTTTGTTAATATTAATGTATAAATGTCGACATTTTAATTGTGTTACCAGTAAAGTTTAGAAAAAGTTTCATAAGAAAGAAGGGGAAATGCATGAAATGGAAAAAGTTATTTAAAGGAACAGTCGCTGGCATTTTATCTGCAGTTATCTCACTGTCAGCGTTTCCACCGGTTAGCGTTTCAGCAGCAGACAGTCTGCGAGGGGAATCCGTTTATCAAATCATGGTAGATCGTTTTTATGATGGAAATGCATCGAATAATGCAACAGGGGAAGCGTTCCGATATACCGAAAATACACAGGATGATTTTCGGTATATGCATGGTGGTGACTGGCAGGGAATTATTGATAAAATTGCATATATTAAAAATATGGGATATACAGCCATCTGGATTTCACCGGTATCTGATCCACAGCTATGGGGAGTTCCGGATGCGAATGGCACACAATGGCCCACAGCCTATCATGGCTATAATGTATATGACCCAAATCGGGCAAATCGGTATTTTGGGGCAGAAGATCCAGATAAAAGTAAATTAAAATTGAAAGAATTAGTTGATGTATGCCATGAAAATGGTATTAAAGTTATCTTCGATATTGTTCCAAACCATGTTGGGGATTATCTTCAAGGTACAGGGAGCGATGCGCACTACTTAACAGATGCCTCTGGTTTGAAAATCGGAACACAGTTACAGCCTGTCTCACCGTTTAATAACATTCAGTGGTATCATAATAAAGGTGATATCGATTGGAATTTAGAACATCCACATACAGAATCAAGTACACAGATGTTAGAGGATCATGATCTGGGAGGATTAGATGATATAGATTTTGACAACGCAGCAGCTAAGAGTGCAGTGTTTGATTCTATAAAAGGCTGGTTCACCTATACAGGGGCGGATGCAGCAAGAGTAGATGCAGCAAAATGTATGAAACCATCAGATATTCATGAGCTCCAGGAGTATTTGGGGGTAGCTACATTTGGAGAAAACTTTGATATGGATGTCAATTTTGTGAAAGACTGGGTTGGTGATAATGCAGAAACAGGAATGTTGGATTTTCCCTTGTTTCAGGCAATTGTAAATGATTTCGCTTATGGGCAGAATTTTAATAATACTTCTGAAATATCCATTCAGTCGATATTCGATCAGGATGAATTATATGGCTCTCATGTGAATGATATGGTTACTTTTATTGATAACCATGATAGAAATCGTTTCCTCACAGAGGCAGGAGGAAATATAGATAAACTTCACAATGCATTGACATTTATCTTTACAGCAAGAGGGATTCCGGTAGTCTTCCAGGGAACAGAGCAAAATAGAGGAAATGCAAATGGGCAAATCATTAATGGAATTGCAGATACATGGAATCGTTGGCCTATGGTGACAAAAGATAAGGATGGAAACGTAATCCATGATTATTTTGATACCTCAACGGACACTTATCAACTCATTTCCGATTTGAATGGTCTAAGGGGGCAGTATGAGGCACTGGCAGATGGAACACAAAGAGAAATGTGGACCTCCTTACATACATATGCTTTTTCGAGAAGGGTGGATACAGGTGATAATGAAGGACAGGAGTTGATCTGTGCATTTCATAATGCAGAAGGTACCGAGAGTACTACTATGTCATTACGGGCCGAGAGCAGTATAGCTCCGGGAACTACGCTGATAAACGTAATGGATCCAAAGGACAGGATAACGGTAACTTCTGATCGAAAGATAACCATTTCCTTAACAGGAAATAACTCTAAAATATATGCAGTAGATGAAGATGCAGAGGCTATGATACCAGTTACATTTACAGTGAATAATGCAACAACAAATTGGGGGCAGAACGTTTATATTTCCGGAAATTGCGCTGAACTTGGTAATTGGGATACAAAAGCTGCAGCGGGACCAGCGGTATGTCCTAATTATCCAACATGGAATTTGACAGCATATCTCATGCCGGGAACAACCATTGAATTTAAGGCAATAAAAAAGGATGAAGCTGGTAATGTTGTTTGGCAGGAAGGAAATAACCACACTTATACAGTTCCCGAAACGGGAGAAGGAGAAGTAAGCATTAATTGGTAGGCAACTATTAAAGTAAAGTGGATTGTTTGTATAATCAATGCCTATTTTGCCGGATTAAATGCGGGGAAGTATGCAAAAAGCAATGTTCTCCGCATTTTTTTGTAAAAATCAATTAATTTACTTAATATTAGATCTATGTACAAATGAGTCTAAATAAATAGATAATTAGAAAATAAAATACAAAAAAACTAAAAATACTATTGACAAAACGACAAATGAGTAGTATTATAAGTTTAACAAATAAAACTGAATGAACAATCAATTAAAAAGAAAAAGTAATCTCATAAATGAGAAGAAAATTCTTCGTAAATGAAAGTTCAAAAAGTTTTAATTTATCGGACAAAGTAAATGATCAGAACGGAAGAGATGGAGAAGTATCATAATGACGAGAAAGTTATGAGAGAAGTAAAATCCATCAGAAAAGAAGATCAAAGAAATCTAAGTCCGATAGAAAATCTAAGAACAGGAGGTACGGACCACCAGCACATTTAATTTAAAAACCAAAACCGCTATCAATAAAAGATAGAGAAAGAGGTAAAAAAAGAATGATAGAGATATCACATTAAAGATGGGTGTTAATCATTGATAGATTGGCATCCATCTTTAATTGTGTTGTCCGTAATTATTATGTTGTATATTTGGAAAAAAATTGTTAAAATATAAAAGATATTGGGGATAAGGGCCTGATATAGGGGAAAGAACATGATACAGGGGAGAACAGTATGGCAAGATCATGTAATCAGAAGGAAAAGATCCTGTTCCTGATGAAGCTGTTCCATGAGGAGACAGATGCAATGCATCCACTTTCAAGGAAGGAACTGGAGGAGAAGCTTCTGGACTATGGAATCCGTTCGGAACGCAAGAGTTTGTATAATGATATAGAAACTCTGAAACGGTTCGGGATGGATATAGCTTACAGGAAAGAACGGCCGGAAGGGTATTATCTGGCAAATCATAAATTTGAGCTTGCGGAACTGAAGCTTTTAGTGGATGCGGTACAGTCATCCAGATTCATTACGGAGCGTAAGTCTAACAGTTTGATCGGCAAGATCGAGGGAATGGCGAGCAGGTATGAGGCAAAGCAGCTTCAGCGTCAGGTAGTGGTGGCTGACAGGATCAAGGCGATGAATGAGAGTATCTACTATAATATAGATAAGATACACTTAGCGATCGCTTCAAACCAGCAGCTATTGTTTCAATATTTTGAATGGACGGTTGAGAAGACAACCCGATTAAAGAAAAATGGGGAGCCTTATCAGGTCAGTCCATGGGCACTGCTCTGGGATGATGAGAATTATTATCTGATAGGGTTTGATGTGGATGCCGGCATTCTAAAGCATTTCCGGGTAGATAAGATGCTTGGGATTGAGGTTTTAGAGGAGCCAAGGACAGGAAAGGACGAATTTGGGAGATTCGACCTGGCACATTATGCGAAAAAAACATTTGGTATGTTTGGTGGGGAGGAAGAGACCTTGCGTATCAGATTTCATAATAAATACATAGGCGTTGTTATAGACAGGTTCGGAAAAGATGTTTCTATCAGGCCTGACGGAGAACAGCATTTTATAGCCCGCGTGGAAGTAGCGGTCAGTGAGCAGTTTTTCGGATGGATGGCTGGATTGGGAAAGGATGTAAAGATCCTTTCACCAAAACATGTAGCAGACATGTACGTGGAGCATCTCAAAGAGATAACCGGTGTGTATAGCAGCGGGGGAGCAACTTCAAATAATGATTAAGGGACAAAGGTGAATAAGATGGTTATGAATTTGGATTATATTTTAGGGCAGATTCAGCTTTTGCTTCGATCAAGAGCTTTGGCGCTGACAGAAAAGGGAAGGGAACTTACGACAACAGATATGGTCATATTGGCGGCGGTGGCAGCGGCTGGACTTTTGTTCTGTTTCTTCGGTTTAAAGCTGATAAGACTTTGGGCGGCAGTCTTCGGTCTGACGGTCGGTTTTGCAGGAGGAACATATCTGGCATCCTATTTTGGTCTGGAGGGGAATATCCCTTTGATTGCAGGGGCAGCGGCCGGGGTGATCCTGGCGGTGCTGGCGGGGGTACTATACCGTGCAGGAGCTTTCCTGGTCGTATGGCTGCTGGGAATCGCAGGCAGTGCATATATCTTACGGCCGCAGGACTGGGTATTCGCACTGGTATGTGTGGCAATCGGTCTGGTTATTGCACTTATTACATGGAAGTTTACAGAACCTGTCACAATGCTGGTTACCGCAGTATTTGGAGGTGCCCTCGCAGGACAGGCCGGGTATATTCTGGTTCCGGTGAAGAATTGGATCATTCAGACCGCTATGATAGCAGTACTGGCTGTTTTGGGAATCCTTGTTCAGTTCCTTTTGGAATCTAAGAGACGTAAAAGGCAGCACCTGAAAAAGGCGGAAGAGATCCGCAAATCCACTTCTGTTGCGAACGAGGTAGATAAGGCAAGAGCCATGATGGAAAATCTGGATCAGGCAAAGCCGGATATGGAAGAGGCTGCAGAAGAAGGGCTGCTTTATCTGAATGACGAGGAGGAAGAGATTACAGATCTTGAGGATCTGGATGAAGACGGAGAGCCTCTTGAATTCGATGATCTGGATGAGGAAGATGAGTTTATGGATGAAGAATCAGACGAATACGACTCCGTGGATATAGAGGAGGATGACGATATTCAGATTCTGGATCTGGATGACGACGAGTAAAAGGAATGAAACGAAATTACGTTTTATAACACAACCTATTGGCTGTTTTTTGGCAGTTGTGGATATTGTTAACAGGATAGAACACGAAGAAGATGATTGCCAGTCCCTTCACAAAGTTGTATAATAGATTTATCATTTAGTTGAAGTAAAGGGGGCTTGCTTATGAAGATTGATATGCATTGTCACGTAAAAGAAGGTTCTATTGACAGTAAAGTAAGCTTGGATGAATATATCACGATTCTAAAAAGCAAGGGATTCCAGGGCATGGTGATCACCGACCATAATACTTATAAGGGATACCGCCACTGGAAGTATCATATGAAGGGAAAAGAGCATACGGATTTTGTGGTGCTTAAAGGGATCGAATATGATACCAGGGATGCCGGCCATATCCTGGTGATCATGCCAGAGGGGGTTAAGATGCGGCTGCTTGAGATGCGCGGCATGCCGGTATCTGTCCTGATCGATCTGGTCCACAGGAACGGCGGCGTTTTAGGTCCGGCCCATCCATGCGGAGAGAAGTATCTGAGCATTACGAATACGAAGAGGTTCTATACGAACCCGGAGATCATGAAGCGGTTTGATTTTGTTGAGGCTTATAACTGCTGTGAATCAGAGGCGTCTAATGCCGGAGCTATGAAGCTTGCACAGAAGTATGGCAAGGTGACCGTGGGAGGAAGTGATTCCCATAAGCCGGGCTGTGTGGGACGAGCCTACACGATACTGCCGGAGCCTGTTACCTGTGAGACCGAACTGATCTCTATGATCCATAAGAAGACCAAGTTCGAGACCGGAGGGACTGCGTATGAGAAGACGACGAAGGAACGGATCGGCAAGGTCAATAAGCTGTTGGTATATTCCTTCTGGTTTTATAATAAGGGCGGGGAATTGCTGAGACGCCATGGAAGGAACGAGAAGATGGAGGTCGAGAACCCGATCGATCCGATCGATCCGATTGAGATGTATTATACAGGAGAGCAGAGGCTCTCCTGATGGAAAAAATCCTCAGATGTCTACGGACTTGATCTGGGGATTTTCTTTTACCAGATCAAGAACGTCCTGATAAGTAAAATTTTCTGGAAATGCGACGTTTAGTTTTATCTTTAGGTCTGAGTTGTCCAGCCGGGTGACCTTCATCGTCATGATCCGAAGATCCTTGATCGAGAAGGAGTCTGCCAGGAAGGACTGCAGATCAGAAGTATTGTCTATGACCAGTGTGATCTGCTGGATCGTAGGGGTCTTTAGCCAGCGGAATCTGCGGTGCAGGATGATCTGGAAGAGGAGGATACAAAGTGTGGTCATAATGCCGAGAGGATACATCCCCGCTCCAAAGGCCATTCCGATCCCTACGGTTGCCCAGATCCCTGCCGCGGTCGTCAGGCCGCTTACACTGAAGTTTCTTGTGAATATGACTCCTGCGCCCAGGAAACCTATTGCAGTGACGACCCCTGCGGCCACACGGGAAGGATCAAGGCCGATGTGATCCAGTGCAAGGATATCCTGGAATCCATACTTGGAAATGATCATCATTGCCGCGGAGGCCAGTGCGACGATCGTATGGGTCCGTATCCCGGCTGTCTTTAGATGGTTCTCCCTCTCGTAGCCTACGGCCAGGCCGCACAGGGCAGCGCCGACGATTCTCAACAGGTATTCTAACTGGATAAAAATATAAGACCACATATGGGATCCTCCTTTCAGGAGTGCAGTGTGAACAGGTGGATTCGTTATTTTCTCCTTTTTTCGTTCAATTTTCTTCGGAGCTCTTCTAATTGCAGCTTATGATTCCGGGATTCCATTCTGGGGAATGCCTTTACAAGGCGGCGGCTGACTCTTGGTGTCTTGCTGCCCAGTTCTTGATAGCGTGCCTTTAAGCCTTCGATACGGCTGCGCATTTCATCAGAGACCTCTTGTTTCTTTTCAATGAATCCAGATGCAGCGACCTGTGTTTTCTCAAGCAGACCGGCAGTAGTCTCCTGGGTCCTGTCCCGTAATCCGGCAGCGGCTTCCTGCGTCTTTTCTTTGATTCCGGCAGCGGCAGCCTGTGTCTTTTCCTTTAACTCAGCTGTGGCCTCATCCAGCTTCTGTCTGGATACTTCTTGTTTTTCCATGGCAGCGATGACTTTCTCGTAGATATCTTCGCCGAGCTGGTCGGAAATCTCGTGAAGCTCTATGGCGATCTTCTGCATACTTGCAAGCCGCTTATTAAATTTAAAGATCGCGGATGCAGTCACGTACAGATCGGCAAACATAGCGATCCCCAGGACTGCTATGAGGAGGATTCCCAAAGTATGCGGGATCAGGGAGAGCAGCCTGGCAATAGGCGGATGGATAAAGTCCATGATCGCGACGCAGGCAACACCCCACACAAGTGAAAAAACGAGACATACATACCCGCCGATGTTGAGGGGCTGCTCGGAATAATCCCACCATTTATTGTGGAAGATCTTATCCATAGCCCATCCTGTGATCCCCTCGAGGAGAGTCACAAGGATGACAGAGGAAACATACAGCAGGATCAGATTTTCCTTATAAGGTGTCAAAAGCGCGATGACTACAGTAACACCCACTCCGTAGATCGGACAGATCGGACCGTTTAAGAATCCCCGGTTGACGAATTTATGTTCTTTCACTGCCGCAAACCCAACCTCGGTACACCATCCCAGAAATCCATATACAAAAAAGTATAGTAATATGTAATAAATATCGTCCATAATATATGCCCTTCTTTCTATTATACTTTATAGAGTAAATGTTATGCTGAAAATTGTCAATGTGTTTGACTTATTGTTAAAAAAGTTCTATAATGGCTAATAGATAATAATTATCAATTACAAAATCAAAATTCAGATGTTATTCACAGGAGATACCATGAGATTAAAAGAGGGAAAAAATCATCATACCTATCAGGTTCAGGATATTGATATCGAGCTGAATCTGGAGCGGAGGCTCGAGGCCCTGGGGCTGACTGCAGGTTCTAAGATCACCATTTTAAATAATGATAAGAAAGGCGCTGTCACAGTGCGGTTTCGTGGAACGAGATTTGCCATGGGACGCAGGATCGCGGATCATATTGCAGTGGAGGAGATAAAAGAATGAGCAGAGAGATCATCAATGTTGGATTTATCGGAAATCCAAATTGTGGGAAAACAACCCTGTTTAATGCCTATACGGGAGCAAATCTAAAGGTAGCTAACTGGCCGGGGGTCACGGTTGAAAAAAAGGAAGGAAGGGCGTTTTATAAAGAGCAGGAGTTCAAGCTGATCGATCTGCCGGGTATTTACAGCCTGACCTCCTATACGATGGAGGAGAAGGTATCCCGGGAATGTATTATGAGCGATGATGTGGATGTTATCGTGGATGTGGTGGATGCATCCTGTCTCGAGAGGAATCTTTACCTGACACTGCAGCTGATCGAGCTGGGGAAGCCGGTTGTTCTGGCGCTTAATATGATGGACATTATTGAAGAGCGGGGGATGGAGATCGACCTCCACAGACTTCCTGAGATGCTGGGAATTCCGGCGATCCCGGTATCTGCCAGAAAGAAGTCCGGGCTTGAGATCTTAATGCATGCAGTGGCACACCATAAGGATTATGCGAAGCAAAGCCCGTTCATACACCATCATCCCCAAAATACAAGACATGCTCATAATCACCACAATGAATATGCTATGGTGTATCATGATGATATCGAGGATAAGATCGACCTGATCATTGGAAGGCTCAAACAAAAATATCCAAATATAAAAAATATGAGGTGGCATGCGATCAAGATGCTGGAACAGGACGAGGCGGTGATAGAAAAATATCCGCTGAATATACCAGAGGTCATGGATCGGAGTTATGAAAAAGATATCATTAACCAGAAGTATGATTTTATCGAAGAGATCATTCAGGAAACACTGGTAAATAAGAGCCGGAAGGAAGAGCGGACGGATAAGATCGACCGTTATCTGACAAGCAGGTGGCTGGGGCTCCCTATTTTTCTGGGAATCATGGCACTGGTCTTTTTCCTGACTTTCACGGTGGGGGACTGGCTGAAGGGGTATTTTGAGATCGCGCTGGAGTGGTTTTCCGGCGGGGCGCTTGGCCTGCTTGATATGTGGCATGTAAGCCCTATGCTGCAGTCGCTGATCGTGGACGGCATTATTTCCGGTGTGGGAGGGATTCTTACCTTTCTGCCGAATATCTTTATTTTGTTCCTGGCACTGGCGTTCCTGGAGGACAGCGGATATATGGCCAGAGTTGCGTTTGTCATGGATGATATTATGAGCCATCTGGGGCTCTCGGGAAGAGCATTCCTTCCGATGCTGCTTGGATTCGGCTGTTCGGTCCCTGCTATCATGGCATCCCGTGCACTGGAACATAGAAAAGACCGGTTAAAGACGATCCTGGTGACCCCCTTTATGTCATGCAGTGCGAGGCTGCCGATCTACGTTTTGTTTTCCTCTATGTTTTTTGGGAAGAATGCAATGCTGGCATGCTATTCCATGTACATATTAGGAATCCTGGTGGCGATCACGGTCTCCTTTGTCTTGTCAAAGATCGATGGAAGCAAAGCGGAACATGCGCTGCTGATCGAACTGCCGGAGTATAAAACGCCAAATGCCAGGACAATCGCCATCTATGTATGGGAAAAGGTAAAGGACTACCTGACAAAAGCGGGAACGGTCATTTTTGTTGCTTCTATTATCATGTGGTTCATCCTGAACTTTGGAATCACAGGGTATGTGACGGATATTTCCCAGAGCTTCGGCTCTATGATCGGGAAAGCGATCGTTCCGCTGTTCAAACCGATCGGACTGGGCTATTGGCAGATCGTGGTGGCCTTGATCGCAGGGATCGCAGCAAAGGAAGTGGTCGTCTCAAGCTGCAGTGTCCTGTTTGGAATCCAGAACATCACGACAGCACACGGCATGACCAGCTTTGTGGGAACGCTGGGTGCCATGGGATTTGGTGCTGCAAATGCATATGCACTGATGGTATTCTGTCTGCTCTACATCCCGTGCACAGCTACGATCGCAACGATCAGACGGGAAGTGGGGAGCAGAAAAATGACATTTGGATTTGTGATGTTCCAACTGGCGGTTGCCTGGATCGTGAGCTTTGCAGCGTTTCATATCGTGGGACTTTTCTTATAGGAAGAGGAGGAAAGCTTAGTATTCAACTTCCTGCAAGAATAGTCCTTTGGGGTCACAGGGAGCACTTGCGGCCTCATCTCCTGCAAAAATAGCCTCGATACATTCTTTTTTCCTTTTTCCAAGGCCGATATCAAGCAGGGTGCTGATGATCATCCTGGGCATGTTATGCAGGAAATCCCTTGCTTTTAGTGAGATCTGGATTTCCTCTGCATCGCCGTAGATTTCGATATCATACATTTCTTTTTCTGTTGATTTACTCTTTTTTACGGTAGAAAAGTTCTTGAAGTCGTGTCTGCCGATCAACAGCAGGGCCGCCTGCTGCATGACAGTGACATCCGGTGTTTTAAAGGCATAGTAGGTATATTTCCGGTCAAAGACGCTGGGAACGGTGCCGATAGCGATACGGTACAGGTAGGTTCTGGATCTGGCATTTAAGGAGGCGTGGAAGCGCTCCGGCATTTCCTCGGCTGAAAGAACAGCAATATCCATAGGCAGGTATCGGTTCATGTACTGCATGATCTCCGATGGCTTCATGTCAGAGGTAGTCTTAAAATTGACTGTCTGGGCATAAGCGTGTACGCCGACCTCAGTCCGGGCTCCGCAGAAGAGTTCCACGTCTTCTGCGGTCATTTTATGTATGACCTCCAGAAGCTTATTGCAAATCGTATTCGTGGACTCTCCTTTACCTCTCTGCCAGCCCTGGTAGCGTGAACCATCATATTCCAAGATTAATTTTATATTATGTGTCATGTGTTTTCTCTCCTTTTTGGTGCAGGATTGTAGTTTCGTCCCCTTTGGATCTATGCCGGGGACTATCTATATCAAACGACCTGCTGCTTCTGATGTATCAATCTTACAGGAAAGAAAAAGAGAATGCAACATAATCCCGGATTTTGTTATGGGATATGGTTGATTTTGGAGGGGGAAGGATACTATAATAAAAACGTGTCATTGTAAGACGGCTTGATCTGTTTAAAACTATGAACCGGAAAACCTGAATGAAAAGCCTGAATGAAAAGCGGTCAGGGGGAAGGAGAAGCGATGTTTCGTTCTGTAAGCGAAGATGAGATGAAAAGAAGGAAGGCAATCCTGATCAAAAACGTTGAGGACGGATTTAGAGAGTATTCCTCTGTGATACTGAAAGGGGATCAAAACTCGATGCAGTCCTTTCTTGAGAAGTGCCTGAGGGAAAATAAAAAAGAAGCATTTGCCGACTTTTATTATCCCGTTCTTTCACCGGAGCATAAGGAGGCATTTTTGACAGGTCTGGACGAGGACGGAAGGAAAATACTTTCTGAGTTTGAGAGTAGAAATGGGCAGGTATTCTATCCGCTTATGGAGGAAAATCTTTCATTCCTCGCAGAGATTACAGCGAGAAACTGGTTATTCTCAAGTTTTTTCTTTATCAGGTATCCGGCGGTCGTCTGGGGAAATTATAATTTGGAGTATCCTCTGTTTTGCAGGGATACCGTGACTTTAGATTTTTATAAAAAGATTGCATTAGAATGCGGATTGGAGTTGTTGGTATGATCGAAGAGAGAAAAGTTTCAGAGTCCAGGGTCGAGACAGTGCATATGGTAAGGCCGAACCATTTGAATGCCGCAGGACGTCTGTTCGGCGGGATCCTGATGCAGTGGCTGGATGAGGTGGCAGGACTGGTGGCAAAACGGCATACGCGCAGCAATGTGATCACAGCTTCTGTTGATAACCTGCGTTTTATCAAGGGCGCCTATCAGAAGGATGTGATCGTGATCATCGGAAAGGTGACCTATGTCGGAAATACATCGATGGAGGTACGGGTCGACACGTATGTCGAGAATGTGGATGGGATGCGCCGTCCTATCAACCGGGCATATTTTACGATGGTTGCTTTGGACGAGAATGACAAGCCCAGAAAAGCACCCCGCCTGATCCTGGAAACGGAGGAGGAGCGCGCGGAGTGGCAGGCTGCCGAGAAGAGAAGAGAGATGCGGATTAAGAGGAAAGAAGAAGGCTTTTAACCCTTCTTCTTTAAGAGAGAGCTGACCATATTGATTGTCTGATCGATCTGGGCCTGCTCTTCTTTTGATTTTCCGTCTTTTAAGATTTCCAGGATCAGTGAAATCTCCTCCCCGGAGAAACGGATCCCCTTTTTATTCGCATTTGTGATCAGGGCCAGCATGATCGGGGCTAAGTCTTTGCCATTCTTGCCGGAGGTCTGGGAGGCTGCCATATGGATCAGCTCCAGCTTTGCCGGATCGATATCTTTCATTGCGGGATGATTCATCCATTCATTCATAATCGTCATTTCCTTTCCAGTTTAAATTAGTGTTGTTTTCAGGATTCCATTCATTTTGCATGGTGTCGTTAAAATTGATGTCATTTTCTTCTGTTTGCTTATAATTCATGCTCTCTGCATCCGGATGCCCGGGAGAGGAGTCATTGGTATCTGTATCATCGGGATTCATATTATCGGAATTCATATCATTTGCAAACATATTGTTATACATCTGGAACATGCTCTGCTGTTCCGGGGTGAGCATGCCCATCATCATATCCATCGGATTAAAACCGCCGGAAAACAAGCCTGACAGGCCGCCGGGGCTGCTGCCTTCCCCTGCCTGGCCGGAAGAGGTGTCGAAGTTGAAGTCCGGGTTTCCCTGGAACATCTGGGCCATTTCCATTATACTCATCATATTTAGAAAAGTGTCTATCATTTCTGATTCCTTGGGCGGCAAATACGGCTTTATCTCCTGCATGATCTCCATGAAAGACGGTGGAGAGCTGTTCTGAAATGCCTGCATATGAAGATCGTTTCCAGCACTCTGAAAGAACGAAATTGCTTCCTTAAGCTCCAGAAATTTGACAAAGACTCCAAGAAATCTTTGATTGGAAGAAGGAGTGTAAGGAAGAAAGAGCTTCATCATATGCAGCTGAGGAGGGGTCACCAGTTCATCAAAAGGTGTCATAGGTCTGGTTGGTTGTTTTTCCATGGGCACTCCTTATTATAACGTTGTAAATGTATATGTGTGAAAGTATAAAAATATGAGGATTTGGAAAACTAAACTCAGACTTCTTTCATATTATAATAAAGAAGAGAAAGGAAGCGGCGGTATTGTATGAAAAGAAAACTGATTATTGACGGAAATGCAGTATATGAGATAGATGAAGATTGTATGATAAAAAAACATCTGAATCAGGAGCAGGAATCGAAGCAGCAGAAGACTAAGGACAACCAGAAGCACAGTAATCAGGCGGAGACATAAGGAATAGTACCTTCGGGTGGATCCGCGGTAAACTGCGGGACAGGGAGCTTTTCAGAAGATGAGGTTACTTTATACTATCTTCAGAATAGAGGGGCTGTGAAAAAGCAGCCTCAAAGAATTGCCATAGTGCGGCCAATAAGCAGCGCTATGGCAATTCTTACTTCCCGGCACAATTTGTGCCTCCAATCCTATGAGATACAATAGCTTTTAGAAACATCAGGATTTTCCGTTCATATTGGTTTTGTAACATGAGTGTCACAGCCGGCTTTTATAATAAGCGGAATCATAATTTAGGAAAGGACAGATAAATGATGAAATTTTTAAAAATTCTTATGATATCCGTATCAATGATTCTCCTGCTGGCCGGAGGCTGTGTCTTTTACGGCTTTAAGATAGAGCCGTACCGCATTACATCTAATGAGTATCATCTTAGTGAGGAAACATCGGAAGCTGTCAGAGTAGTACAGTTTTCTGATGTCCATATAAAAGAAGACTTCACTTATAAGAATCTGGATAAAGTGATAGATATGATCAATAAACAGAATCCGGATGTTGTCGTGTTTACCGGTGATTTATATGATAACTATGCGAAATATCATGATGATGTAAATATCATTGAGAAACTGAAAGAAATCCATGCGAAATATGATAAAATAGCAATATGGGGGAACCGTGATTACGGCGGAGGAGCAGTCCGGCAGTATGAAAATATTATGATGCAGGCCGGATTTACTGTATTAAAAAATGAAAACTGGTATGTCACGACAGAAACCAATAAAAAAGTATTGTTTACAGGATTAGATGATAGTATGCTGGGAAATGTATTTATGCCGGACTCAACTAAGATATATGATTCAGATTATGAGATCCTATTAACGCATGAGCCTGATACAGCGGATACTTTTCTGGAATATGATTATGATTTAGTATTAAGCGGCCATAGCCATGGCGGTCAGATTCGGATCCCTTTTTTCCCGGAAATAAACCGGAAAGCTGTTTTATCTACATCTTTAGCTGCGAAGTATACCGGGGGAATGTATCAATTAGGTTCAAACACGAATATGTATGTCAATACAGGAATCGGAACGACACATATCTCTGTAAGATTCGGGGTTGTACCTGAAATTTCTGTTTTTATGATCTATTTATGATTGGAGAACATTAATGAGAATTTTAATTGCTGAAGACGATGAAAATATGAGTAAAATTATCAAATTATACCTTCAAAAAGAGGGATACTCTGTCACTGCTGTATTTAACGGTAAAGATGCGCTTTCTTATTTAACGGAAAATGCAGTTGATCTCTTGCTGTTAGACTGGATGTTACCGTGTAAAAACGGGATTGAGGTCTGCAGGGAAGTAAGGAGGATGGATCTTCCTGTTAAGATTGTTATGCTTACGGCAAAGACGGCAGCGGACAATGAATTATTGGGTCTTATGGTTGGCGCAGATGATTATATCAGAAAACCATTTGATATGAATGTCCTTCTTCTTAGAATCAAGAAACTCTGTAACCTGGAAAAAGAATTGAAGTATAAAGACATTATTTTAAATCCCATAACGCATGAAGTGTCCCAGAACCATCATGTACTGGAACTGACAAAAAAGGAATATGAACTCCTTAAATATTTTTTGATGAATCAGAAGATCGTTCTTTCCAGAGAACAGATTTTAAACTATGTGTGGGGAAAGGACTATTTTGGAGGGGTAAGAACTGTAGATACACATATCCGGCGTTTGAGAAAAAAGATCGGGGAATCTTATATACAGACCAGAATCGGCACGGGTTATGTTATGGGGGAGATGAATGAACAGATTATCTAAAAAATTTATCATCAGCATCGTATGTATATTGACTCTTTCCTCCCTCTGTTCCATAGTATTCAACACACAATTTCTGGAACGTTTTTATTTATACCAGAAGAAAATGTCCATTTCGAAAATATGTGATGAATTTACGGACTTACTTCAACAAAACATATCCCCGCAAAATGCCGTTAAGCAGACAGAAGCAGCATATAAAGTAATTATTGCCGAGATAGAAGATATGCCTTCATCCGGCAATAATGAGGTAAATGAAAAAATACAGGCGGCTTTTCAAAACAAAGGTATCGGCTTTCAAAAGTACTGGTTTTGGGAAGAGGATTATAAGAAGGTCCTCGAGGGAGAGAGACGGATCAAACTGTACCGGCAGGAAAAGCTTAATTACAGCCTGCTGATAGAGTATTTGAAACACGATTCTGGCATATATGCCATAACCATGATAGTTCCCGATGTATCAGACGCATTTCAGATAGCCAATACGTTTCTGATTGTTGTGGATATTTTCACTATCGTGACAGCGATTATTTTTATCATTTTTCTAATCAACAAGATCACAAAGCCTTTGCTCCTGTTCGGACAGTTTGCTGAACATATGAGAAAGAATCAGTTTATTCCTGTAAGCGTATCCACAAACGATGAGCTGGAAGAGGTCGCAGAGAGTTTAAACCTAATGGGCAGCCAAATATCAATGTACCAGCAGTCTTTGCAGGAAAAAAACCTGCAGATGAAGCAGTTATTAGAAAATGTAGCCCACGATCTGAAAACCCCGGTCTCATTGATACAATTATATGCAAATGGAATGAAAGACGGGATAGACGACGGTACATTTCTGAATACTATACTAGAAGAAAATGAACAAATGTCTGCTATGATCAATCGTCTATTATATCTTTCAGGAATAGAAAAAAATCAATCTAAGCTGAATAAGGTTGATTTATCAGAGCTGCTGTCCGGTCTGATCAGTAAATATACGATTCTGGCAGAAGAAAGGCAGACAGAAATTCATTCCAAAGTAGAGGATAATGTTATAATATCGGGGAATGAAGAACTGCTACAATCCCTGTTTTTGAATCTGATTACCAATGCAATAAAATATTCGGCCGGAAAAGAAATTGTTCTAAATCTGTTTAAACAAGACGATAAAGCAGTATTTTCTATTTCAAATGATACAGATAATGCGACATTAGACATTGAAAAAATATGGACGCCTTATTACGTTGGCGAGAGATCAAGAAATAAAAAATTATCCGGAACAGGACTGGGCTTAAGTATTGTTAAAAAAATCTGTGAAACACAAGGCTATGATATAGATTGCCGCGCAGAAGAAAATAAAATACGGTTTACGGTAACAATTCCTGTTTAAATCCCACGATTTTGTCTGTGAAAAGAGCAGGTTTTCTTTCTCTGAAAGAGTGAGCTGAATGTAATAGAACGAGAGGATTCTTGGGACTGCCATAAAAAATCGCTGAAGTCTTACGGCCAATGTCATTAAGCTAAGGCATTGCAAAGAGAGAGCGAATAAAAAAGAGATCATTTCCAGAAAAAAGAAGTGGTCTCTTTTTATATTTTGATAC